>DASCOS010000003.1 GCA_036012125.1 Vicinamibacterales bacterium
TTGAGTGGCACCTGCAGCCGGATGTTTTGAGAGATGAGACTCCAGGCGCGGATTCGTAAGCCAAGGAAAAACTCCCGGAGACCTCAGGAGCTTGTACCTCATAGAGTGGCGTCCCCAAGGGGACTCGCACTTATGTGGACGCCGAAAATACACGGGCAAGTGCGGATTGCGGCCTGAGTCTCCCGCCGGGCGGGTGCCCCCCCACTCGCGGCCGAGACGCTAAGCTTCGGTGTCCTGATCGACCTCAGTTCCACTCACGCAATTGCTGTCCCACCAGCTTGGCAGAGTCGGCACCGGGCCTCGGGACGAACTTTTGCACCCGGCCGCTAAACACTTCGGCAATGTACAGGTTGCCGTCCTGGTCGGTGGTGATCGAATGCGGGCCGTTGAAATGCCCGTAATCGCTGCCAGGGGTGCCCCACCCGTAGAGGTAGTTCCCTTTCAGATCGTACTTGAGCATTCGGTTCGCAACGCCGTCCGCGACCCAGAGGAACTCCTCTCCCGTCGGATCGCGAAAGATCTCGATCGCATACGGAAGAGACTTCCCACGCGGGCCGGTCGGGAACATGAACTGGAAGTTCCCGTTCTCGTCGAACACCTGGACCCTGCCATGAGCCCGATCCGAGACGTAGACCGATCGGTCCTCGCTGATTGCGATGGCGTGTACGGTGTTGAATTCGTTGGGACCCGGGTTGGCTGGATCAACCGGGGCTTGGCCCCAATCCATGATGAAATTGTCGTCGGCGTCAAACTTCGCTACGCGGGTGCCGACGTAGCCGTCGCTGATGAAGTAGGTTCCGTCCGGCAGCCAGGCGATATCCGTTGGGCGCGAGAAGTTGTTCGGTCCGCGTCCGGACACGCCCCGTTCTCCATGCGTGAGCACCAGCTCCCCGTCGTATGTGAACTTGTGGATCTCGTGGAGGTTATCGTCGACGACCCAGATGTGTTTTTCGTCGTCGTAAGGACTCATCTTGATCTTGTGAGGTCCCCGGCCGCCCCGGACGTCGAAGAACTCGTCATGCTGGGGCCAGTACTCAACCAGCTCTCCTTCGGAATTCACGGCGATCATGACGTGCAGATACCGGCGCTCATATCCGCGACGTCCGTTGTCGTCTGTAGGTGGGGCGTTTCCGCGTGAGGGGTTCAGGAGAGAGTAGGGTGTCCACGGTTCTGCCCCCTCCGGGAGCGGGAGCTCTCCCCGCATGGCAATCCAAATTCGATCCTGGCTCTCAGCGAAGACCGCCGCCATGGACCCCCAGGTCCAGCCCTCGTGTGAGTGGAGATCGTCCGGCAGAGGCTGTGGGAACGGCTCAGGCTGGTAGTAATGGCCGAATAGTTCCTGCCCGTCATGCACCAGCGAGCCTTCTTGCATGCTGCTCACGGCGTCAGCTTCGCTTCTTGACGGCGTGTCCTGCGGTGCACACCCCGTAGTCGAGACTACTCCAAGCACTGCAGCCAGCGTCAGGAGCTTGGAACTCCGAGACAATGAACTCATAATGCCCTCTTTCCTTGATGGTACGCCGGCATGAGAATAGGCAGCATCAGAAGGGTCAGCCCATTTCGGACACTGCCACGACTTCCATGATTCTACGCCGGATCGGGTCCTTATTACGCTTAACCCTCTTCGCATAGCCTGATTTCTTCGTCGGGCCGTTCTTCCAGTTCCGTCGGCAGATTGGCACGTTAAGCGCGGGGTGACGGTGTCAGGCGAGTGGGGCAGTTTCAAACCAATTTGGCGTCCCCAAGGGGCTCGCACTTATGTGGACGCCGAGAATACGCGGGGAAGTGCGGAGTGTGGCCTGAGGCTACCCTTGGGCGGGGGCGGGATCAATGCGTGCGGCTGGACTTACGCCTTACTAGCGACTTTCCAGAGCGCGGCTCGAACTGCCTCATAACCGCTCGGGTGAGCCTCCGGACCAAGCTTGAACAGATTCGCGAAACGTTGATAGCCGAGGAGGACGAGAGGTCGAGAATAGATGGGAGCTGCAATTGCAATCCGAAGATCCGAAACCGGTTTGAGGAATCTCGTAGGACTCTTCGACCTCCAGAACGGCTGCCCACTGGTGTTCAAGGACTGCTGAACTCCGCATGAACCACACTTCTCGAAATTCGGTATGGCAAAGCAGATAGTCAATATGCCAGTGCCGAGACCGGATTCGGCCACGATGGCGGCTCACCCTGGCTGCCAAGCCACCTGGGCCTCGAGCACTGCCGACATAGAGATAGTACCCGGGATGAATTTCAATCATTCCAAGTTTGCCGATCCTGAAATGCTTGCGGGCGGATGCCTGGAGGATTAGAACGTAGGTCCCGGGTGACCTTGGTAAGGCCACTTTCGATGCTTGGTCAGGCTTCATGTTGGACGCTCTCTCGATCGTTGAACCTAATAGTAGATCGTGTTGGTCACGAGCTCTACAAGAACAGGAACGCAGTATCGTGAGGGTCATGGTGACTATCGTGGCAAGCGCGAGTTCGAATTTAGGACGTGTCCTCAAGGGGACTCGCACTTACGTGGACGTCGAAAATCCAAGGAAAGGCGTTGATCGCGGCCTGAGTCTACCGGTGGCCCGATAGTCCGGCGAGGTTGCGCTCACCACCCATCGACCCCGATACTGTCGGGGAGTGAGCGAGACCCACTCGCCGAGTCTAGTTTAGACGCAGTTGTAGCCCGGTCAACCAACGACTTCGCGAAAGACGCGAACGTAATTCCCGCCGATAATCTTCTCGATTGTGCCAGTCCGGTAGCCCCGCTGGTCGAGCGCCTGCACCAAGTGCAGCAGGCGCTGCGGGTGACTAAGTTCAGGTACACGCATGTGTCTTATGCGCCAGGCTAACTGCGGGAAATCTGTGCGTCTGCGGTTGAAGGTTGCTTGGTGCCGCTCGACTTCGTCCGGGCGCATGGCGGTCATGTTTACGGCGTCTTGATCCGTGCCAACGCCGACATGGTCTTCCCCGCACAGGTTCAGGACGTGTTCGAGGTGGGCGATGAAATGGTCGATCGAAATGGTCGGGTCCTGCGTGAGCCACCCGCTCTGGTTGTAGACGCAGAAGACGCCGCCTCGGTTTGCCATGGTCCTGATGTTTCGATCGCTCACGTTTCTCGGATGCGGGCACAGGGTGAAACAGCCCGAGTGCGAAAAGATCACCGGCGCGCTTGACGCCAGGATCGCGTCGAGGGCTGACTGCTCGCCGACGTGTGACAGGTCGACGATCACACCGCGCTCGTTGAGTGCGGCAACGACGTCGAAGCCGAACTGGCTCAGTCCGGCATTCGCACGTTCCCAGCAGGAGTCTGCTAGGTAGTTGCGGCGCCCATCGACAAACTGGATCTGCCGGACGCCCATGTCCGCATACGTCCTGAGCTTGTCAAGGTCCCAGCCAAATGGGGCACTCATCTGAAAGCAGTAGATGAAACCAACTTTTCCGGAGCGCTTCACGGCGTCCAGCCCGGCCATGGTAGTGACCTTCACGAATACGTCGCTGTGGTCAACGATGAATCGGTCCCATGTGTTGATCCGGTCTCTGACCGCAGCGAACAGGCTGTCGGCAAGGCTTAGTTCAGCGAAGTTCGCCGTCATATTCATTGCCATCGCCGTGATGCCGGACGTTCGGAGCGCGGCGATCTTCTCGTCGGTCAGGTATTGGACGTAGGTGCGCGGCGGCGCGGCGGCAAAGCACATCGCGTCGATGGCGTAGGTGCGCTGGTAGATCTCATCGGGTGTGTCGGTGGCCGATTGGCCGGTTTGCGCACGGAGGACAGGGCCGGACGCGACCGCGCCCATGCCGACGTTAGCGAGGAATTGACGTCGGTTCATAGAATATCTCCGGGTGGAAGGCAGTGAACTGTTTGCCACAATTGGTCATAGAGTCCCTCCGACGACGATCTTGCTGGGGGGGGGCAATTCTACCGTTGACCGGTGGCGGGTTCAACGCGAGGGTATGCCCCACGCGGGGGCGTGAGGGGAACATCCCCTCGATACACGTCAACACGCTCTATTTCATGAGGTTGAACGTAGGCGAAGCCCGCCAGGGTCTCCAGCGGACGCCGACGGGCACCTCACTGTCCAGAAACGACCGCCTTCACCCAGGCAACGATCCTTGGGTCCGGCAGCAGTCCTGAGGACGCCATGCGGTACTCCAAGCCGGCCAGCCGCTTGTGTATCCCTTGTTCAATACCACCGTACGACAGCACGTGGGGGACGACCAGTGGAACGAGACCTTGCGCTCGTGCCAGCGTAATGCGGTGTCGCAGCTCCGCCGTTGCCTGGGCCTGAACGGACGCGTCGGCGTCATCCCGCACAGTCATGTACTCGACTCTCTGGAAACCACTAGGTTCAATGTGCTGACCCAAGATGGCCATATTGGCGAGCCATTTGACGTTGGCCTCGGAGTCATTCGGTCCATGCGCCACCAGGATGACCGCTTCCTTTTCCGGTGACTGGCTCATGTCCTCAGCACGGTCCCGGAGTATGTCTCCGATGATGGCATGGTGATCGAACGCGGGGACCATTCGGACCGGCAGGTGACCATCAACCGGCTTAGTTCCCAGCGCTGCCTCATGATGATCGGTTGGGTGGGCCGCCATGCCGTGAACCATCCGCGCCAGCATCTGCAGTTCCGGCGGAGCTGTCTCGCGCAGTCCCAGCAAGTATTCGGTTGAGGTGATGACCACGCTGTACGACGAGATGAACAGAGGCACAGCCACCACGCTAGTGACCCCTTGATCGCTGAGCAAATCGATTGCCCTCTGTATCGCCGACCGGTCGGCCATCCCAAAGGCTACTTCCGTCGGGGTTTGGGTTCGCAGCTCCTGGGCTACCACCTCCACGGCTGCATTCCAGTCAGGCTTGCCGCCATGGGCCAACAGTAGGATGCCCTCGCTTGTTCCGGGCGCTTCATTCACCGGGAGCGTGGGCTGCCGCGTCGAGAATTTGTGGGGTGGGCTATACCCTGTGGCCAGCGCGAAGATGGCGAGTATAAGTACAGCGGGTTGTATTCGGCCTCGGATTACGCTAAACACGTTGTTTTTCCTTCTGCCGGCGGAAGAGCCCTATTTGTTGGGTATGATGATGGTGCCGCGGGCATTTTTTAGGTGGCAAATGCGAACTGGGCTATAATGAGATTGAATCTCAATATCATTTGAGGAGTTTACACTTGAGTGGTAGCTCTAGTCAATAGGTCTCGTCCTTGTCCCTACGCCTCCAGGCCCGGTTGTTCAATGCGGGGGATTTCACCTCAAGCGGACCGGAAGATTCTCACCGAATTGGCGCCCCAAGGCGACTCGCACTTATGTGGACGCCGAAAACAGACGGAACAATCAATTATGACAAAGGGTGGCGATGGCGACGGTTCTCTCAGGCCGTTTTGTTTTAACGATATGCTAATTTGATGAAGACACGAATTATGCACAAGCTAACGCGTCGCAAGTGGCTTGAAGCCACCACAGTCGTTGCAGGCAGTCTTCTAGCGCCGTTCGTGTACGGAGAAAATCTGGTGAGGGGACAGCCCACGCCACCCATGCCTGATGTGGATCATTTGATCTGGGGTGTCGCGGACTTGGAAGACGGCATTGCCCACTTGGAGCGGCTGACCGGAGTTCGGGCTGCGGTCGGTGGAAGTCATCCGAATCGCGGAACCCGGAACGGGATCTTGGCACTGGGCACACGACAATATATCGAGGTCTTGGCCCCGGACCCGAAGCAGCCGCACGTGGACACACCGCGCGTGACGTTGCTCAAACAACTCCAGACGCCACGCCTGATGACGTGGTGTGCGCTTGGTGAGAACGTGGATGCACTCGCAAGGCAGGTGCAGGGGGCTGGTGAAACGGTTGACGAAATTCGAGACGGCGCGAGGGAACGGCCAGACGGGGTTATGCTGCGTTGGCGAAATTTATATATCGCAGGTCACCAGGGTGACGTCATTCCCTATGTCATCGAATGGGGCAAGGGAGTGCCGCATCCGAGTGGCGATGCACCGCAAGGCGGCACGCTCCAGTTACTCACATTGCACCATCCTGAGGCCAGTCGGCTGAACGCCTTACTGGAAGCCTTGGGACTGTCCCTGCGGGTCGAGCCGGGGCCGACGGCACAACTCACCGCACAACTGGATACCCCACACGGTTCGGTTGCCCTCGCATAACTGCGCGGCGTCGGCGAGCATGTGGCTCGGTGGATAATGTCTTGGGGTGCTTTCTTTTTGCTAGCACTCGAAATGTACGAAGTCGATTAAGAATACGGCGCCAAGAAAGAACGCCTTTTCATCGACGTTCATGCTCGGGTCGAACTCCAATGAAAAAGTGTCCGCATCGGTGAGAGCTTCTCTGAAAACGCCGCTCCACTTCTTTCTGATCATGCCTCCGGGTTGCCCATGCTTACGAATTTCGAACGTCCACGGGCGCAGTAACCGTCCAAGCAGCGAGTAGCTCTTGTCACCAGACGGCGTTGTAGCGGAATAGATGCGGTGCAGCAGTGAGAACTCTCGCCGCAGCGACCCAAGCAGGCGACCACTCGTATCCGTTACCGATACCTCGTGAAAGTACCAGCGGAAAGGCCGCTCGACGCGCAATACACTGCTTGCGACGTCGGTGTCGGAGGGGTCGGACAGCTCTACCGTGAACGGTCGATTCGCTTTTAGGAACTGCCGTCCTATCCACGAGTTGCCGGTCTCGACCGCCGTGTACAGCTTGTTACCTGCTGGGTCGCGCACGGCATAACGGTTCCTACGCTCGAATCCCGTAAGGGCCTCACCAAGCTCCTTCTCTTGGATAATCACGACCTCGGATACGACCCCGAGTTTGTCCACTGGCGTCCCTTTCTTCGTGACGATGTCGATGTCAATGTAGACGCCGATCCTATCGGTGATTGATGGCGGGTTCAACGCGGGGTGGCAGCTTCCAACTAACTTTGGGTCCCCAAGGGGACTCGCACTTATGTGGACTCGAAAAAATCAAGGAACGATAGAGATCGCGGCCTTAGGTTACCGCTGGCTGGTGGAGGGTTCAACGTGGGGACTTACGGCTCACGCGGCTCCGCGGCTTCCCGCTCGTGGGTCTGGTATTGGGCTTCGGCGATCCGGTCCGGCGTCAGCGGTTTCCCTACGGCGGGGGAAGGCATGAGGGCTAGAAACGAGCGCCGGCCGGGCATCCCCCGACCGCAGTCTCCACCCGTTGACGAGGATTCCCACGACCAGGGCATGGGTGACGAGGCCCATTACGACCATGGCATGATACGGGTATCCCACCACTCCGCCACAGCACATCACGAGCAGCCGCAGGTCGCGGCGCTTCAACCTATTGAGCACGTTGTTCGGGTAAGGAACGCCGTGCGTGAGGGCGAACTCCTTCGTCGAGTAGCTCGCCAACAGAAACCCTGTGCTCGCCGCCAGCCCACCAAGCCAGGGAAGAGCGCCCGGGTGTCCGGCTCCATACCCCAACGTGATGGCCATGACCACGGCCGTGTCCGCATACCGGTCGAGCATCGTGTCGAGCCAAGCGCCGTGCGATGTTGCTAGGTGTCGGAGGCGGGCCACTTCGCCATCGCACCCGTCGACCACGGACGAGAGTTGCACCAGACACGCCGCAACGATGCTGGCCCAAAGCTGATCGACGGTAAAGAACGCCGCTCCCACCAGTGCGATGAAGAAACTACCTAGCGTAATCTGGGTGGGAGTGATGGGTGTACGTACCAGGAGAGCCGAGAGTGGGATCGATAAACGGCGGTTGACATGGGTCGAGATAAAGCCATCGGCGCCGTTCTTGCCCAAGGACCCGAGGAGGCGACGTTTTGCCTCTCGGATGCTGTCCGGCGTATCGACATCCAGCCATAGCTGACCGCTTACGTCCACCGCGCGCGCTTTGCCGATTTCGGCGAGTTTCTCGATCCCGTGGCTGAGCGTGTACTGGCCCTGCGCGGCCGCGTCGGCGAGGGCGTCGAAGAGTGCTGGAGTTGCGAGGAAGACGCCGGTATCGACGGCATTCCACACGTCGAGATGTTTGCCAATGCACTCGATTGTGCCGTGTTTGAACTGGACTTTGGTGGCATCATCCGGATCGAACACGCGTGTAGTATTTTGATCGACGGCCAGGCACACCTCGCGATCGCAGAGTGCGGTATGCAACACCTGTTGGATGAGCGCGGTCGAGACTAGGTGGTCAGCCATGACCAGCAGAAAGCGGTCGTCCAAGATGGAATCCTTGGCCGCGAGGGCGCTTATGCCGTTGCCGAGGTGCCAGTCGGCCGCCACGACGAATTCGACGTCGCACCCTCGTCGCATTGACACCTCTGCGAAGTGGGCTCGTACGGCTTCCGCCTGAGAACCGAGCACGACAATGAACCGGCTCACGCCGGCTGCCATGCAAGCCAGGATGGTCCGCTCGCCAAGCGAGAGTCCCAGAACTTTGTGCGTGGGCTTAGGGCCCTTCTCGGGCATAGCCAATCGTCGACCTTCTCCCGCTGCGAGAATGACGCAGCACGGCACGTTAGTTTTAGAACCGCGATTATTCGACCAGTGCATCTACGACCTCTTGGGCCAACTCCGCCGTGGCGGCCGCGATCAGATTCGTTTTGGAGATCAGCGAGTCGACCTGGTGAAGGGGTTGCCCGTCAGTGGTTACGACACATCCTCCCGATTCTTCGAGAATGAGGGCCGCTGCCAGAAAATTCTCCGGGGTTAGTCGACCACGGAGATCCACATGCACGTCGAGCGCGCCGGTAGCCACCATCGTCATGGCCTGCGAGGCGCAGCCATAGGCGCGCACGCCCCGTGCGCGCTGCAGGAGTCTACCGACCGATGGCGGTGGATCAAAATGATTGAGCTCACACGACAGAAAGGCGGTAGACAGCGTCTGCACTCCGGAGGTGCAGATTCGCCGGGACCCATGGTACCCGCCGTTACCGCGGCTGGCCGTAAGCGGGAGGCGTTCACGTAGGTCGCCGACCATGGCCCAGCAGACGCGGGCGGGCGTGATCGGACTGTCCGTGGGCAGGACGGCGACGCTCACCGCAGAGAGCGGTAGTCCACGCCCCCAGTTGTCGGACCCATCCACTGGGTCGACGACAAAGCGATAGAGGGGACGCCCGTCCCCAAATCGGACCTCGCCAGATTCCTCGGACCAAAGAATTCCGCTACCGACATGCGTCTCCAGAACGCGCAGGATGATGGCATCAGCGGCGACGTCATAGGGCTGCTGGGCATCCCCCTTAGCGTTCTTTCGTAGCGGAAGATGGGTCCGGATGGTCTCGGTACCCAGATGGTCGTGGACGCTCTCGTGAATGTGACGCAACATGCGTGGAACGTCATCAACCCGTGCATCCATCTCCCGCGGTTCCACGAGGTTAGACATGGGTCCTTATTTTCCTTCTTCGCTCTGCGAACAGGGATCTCTTCCCTGTTGGGGGGCAAAGTCTTCCCGGATTCAGAGCCTTACGTGGTCTACGAATGCCTGAACCTCTGCAACTGAACCACAGAGGCCGAGATGGTTGCGTCGGCGCTTCACAGGTGAGTTTAAGGCGGGCGCCGTAAGGCTGGTGCTCGAGGACGTGACCACGGTCGGTCACGTCGCGCGGGTACTAAACCTGAACTATTATACTCGCAAAGTCGAATCGCCGTACACTCGCTCATCCACGTGTGGTGGAGGTCCGCTATGACGCCCATTCTCATTCTTGTGATCGTGCTTGTTCTTATTGTCGCGCTGGCCGCGATGGTAATGGGTATCTTCAACAAGCTCATCACGTATAGGAATCGCTACAAGAACGCGTTCGCGCAGATCGAGGTCCAGCTCAAGCGGCGTTACGATCTGATTCCGAATCTCGTGGAAACCGCCAAGGGCTACATGAAACATGAGCGCGAGACGCTCGAAGCGGTGATCAGTGCCAGAAATCAGGCTGTTGGTGGTCTGCAGAAAGCCGCCCAGGATCCCGGCAACGCGGAGGCGATCCGGGGGCTGGCCGGTGCCGAGGGTATGCTGACCGGCGCTATGGGTCGACTGTTTGCGTTGGCTGAGAGCTACCCGGACTTGAAAGCGAATCAGAACATGATGCAACTCAGTGAAGAGCTGACATCGACCGAGAACAAAGTCGCGTTCGCGAGACAGGCCTTTAATGATGGCGTGACGACCTACAACACCTACCGGCAGACGTTTCCCACTGTCATGTTCGCCGGCATGTTTGGACACGCACAGGACGCCGCGCTACTGGAGTTCGAGAGCGAACGGATTCAAGACATGCCCAAGATCTCGTTTTAAAAATGGCGACAGACTTCTTCGAGCGTCAAGACATCGCTAGGCGCAACACGGGCCGCCTCGTGCTCTTGTTCGTGCTCGCCGTGCTGGCGATCATGGTGTCAATCTACCTGCTCCTTGCGGTAACGATGGGCTACCTGAGTCGAGATCCCGAAACCGGGGCAATCGACTGGTCGCTTACTGGTGACCTGCAGCTGGTGGGCATTGCCGTTGTGGGCACGTTGGTTGTGGTGGGCGGCGGAACCCTGTTTAAGATTGCGCAGCTCAGGGCCGGAGGTCGGGTCATCGCGGACGAACTCGGCGGTCGGCGACTCAACCCCGACACCTCGGTTCCAGCCGAGCGGCAGCTGTTAAACGTCGTCGAGGAGATGGCGATCGCGTCCGGCACACCAGCACCGCCAGTCTATCTCCTAGATGAAGAAGAAGGGATCAATGCCTTCGCGGCAGGGTTCACGATCAACGACGCTGTGATTGGTGTGACACGCGGCGCGGTTGAGCGGCTGCCGCGCGACGAGCTTCAGGGTGTGATTGCGCATGAATTCAGCCACATTCTCAATGGGGACATGTGTCTCAATATCCGTTTGATCGGTCTCCTGAACGGGATCCTCATTATTGGCATATTGGGCTATTTCATGTTTCGGGTCTCGGCGTTTTCGAGTTATCGGCAGCGGCGATCCAGTCGGGATAGTAGCCCGCTGGCCCTGCTGGCACTCGGGGCAGGGCTAATGGCGGTTGGCTTCCTTGGAACATTCTTCGGCAATCTGATTAAGGCGGGGGTGAGCCGTCAGCGTGAGTTTCTGGCGGACGCCTCGGCTGTGCAGTTTACCCGCCAGCCGGCAGGCATCGCTGGTGCGCTGAAACGGATTGGCGGATTCCTGAACGGGTCGACGGTCCAGAGTCCGAACGCGCCAGAAGCCAGCCATATGTTTTTCGGCCAGGCCACATCTGGGCTCAGCGGGCTGTCAGCCACCCATCCTCCGCTTGCGGAGCGCATCCGGCAACTTGAGCCATCGTGGAATGGCCAGTTTGCCGAGGGGGTTCCACGGACAGGGAGCGCCTCCGCCCCACACCCTTCCGCCGCGGGCGTCGCCGGCTTGGCGGGCGCAGAGGCTGTCAATGGCGCCGCCGCACAGAGCGTGACAAGCGCAGTCGACCACATTGGGCAGCCGAACACCGCCCATCTTCATTATGCTGCGGGACTTCTCGATGAATTGCCCACGGCGATCATCGATGCCAGCCGCGAGCCGTACGGCGCGCGGGCCCTTATTTATGCCTTACTGATTGATCGCCGGACTGAGGCCCGAAAGGTCCAGCTCGCACACTTGTCCAGAGCCGCGGACCCGGGCGTCTGCAAGGAAACCCTCAAACTCCTGCCGCTTATCGAGCAACTCAACGCGAGGGTTCGACTTCCGCTCGTCGACATCACGCTGTCAGCGCTGCGCGCCTTGACCGACGCGCAGTACCAGCAGTTCAAGCAAAACATCGTCGAATTGGTGGAGGCCGACCGTACCATCGACCTCTTCGAATGGTCACTGCAGCGGATCCTCTTGCACGATTTGGAGGTTCAGCGGTTCTGCGCCACGCCTGGTCGAGTCCGATACCGCAAACTATACCGCCTTCAGCCGCACTATGAATTGTTGCTGTCAACGTTGGCCTATACGGGTCATCGGAACGAGGCTGCGGCTCGAGAGGCATTCGAGCAGGCGAAACGGCTTGTGGCCCTGCCGCAGGCACGTTTCCGACAGGCCGAAGAGTGTGGGCTTGAGGCGGTTGATGCCGCCCTGACTGTTCTGGAGGAAGCCGCGCCACGGGTCAAGCGACAGGTGCTTCAGGCGGCCGCAGCGTGCATCGCCGCCGACCGGAAGGTCACCATTGCTGAGGCGGAGCTGCTGAGAGCGATATCTGCGTCGTTGGGCTGTCCAATGCCGCCGCTCCTATCCATGTGAGATGTTCCTCGTTCCGCTGGTCAGAGATTGCGGAACCTCCAACCAATTTGGCGTCTCCAAGGGGAATCGCACTTATGTGGACGCCAATACTCCAAGGAAAAGCGCAGGTTGCGGCGTGAACTCGGTCAGGTTGCAATGTAGACAACAAGACGAGAACCATGTCCTTCGAACCCGGTCAGTCGGGCAACCCGCTCGGACGCCCGAGAGGATCGCGGAACCAGCGCTCCTGTCGGCTGCGAGTTCTCTTTTTCCGGTGTGATTTCTTTCTGCCAGTCCGCAATGTCTGTTTTTCACCGTTTCGTGAAAACGAGGAATCCTTCGATCTATTGAGCTTTCGTCTTGATGGGGTTGTCGGTTGTTGTTTCAGCTTCCGGCTCGGTTTTAATTTCGAAGGAACCGTTGTAATAAGAAATCCTGAAACCGGTTCCTGTTTGATTGGTTTTTTACTGAGTCGCTCGATAGCAGCTAATTTTTTTTGTTCCTGAGGTGCGACGAGAGAAATAGCATTACCGCTGCCGCCGGCTCTGGCTGTGCGACCAATCCGATGTATGTAGTCCTCAGGTGTATCAGGCAACTCAAAATTTATGACGTGGCTGATGCCTTCAACATCAAGACCGCGGGCAGCGATATCCGTCGCGATGAGAATGTCAAACTTTCCGTCTCGGAAATGTGCCAATGCTCGCATCCTAGCATTCTGACTCTTATTACTGTGAATGGCCGTGGCAGCGTGGCCGGACTTGTCTAATACCTTGGCTAACTGGTTCGCTCGGGCTTTAGTGCGAGTAAACACCAAAGTTCGATGCATGTTTCTGTTCTTTAGAATGGCTTTAAGTAACTCCTTCTTGCGATCCGTTGGAACAGGGTGAACTACCTGCGTGACGCTACTGACTGGTGTTGCCCGCCGAGCAACCTCGACCATCACCGGTTCCCGGCTGGTGCGCCGGATTAAGGCTTCGATCTCACCCGGCATCGTTGCTGAAAAAAATAGGTTCTGACGCTTCTTCGGCAAGACAGAAAGGATGCGACGGACATCGGGTAGAAATCCCATGTCGAGCATCCGGTCGGCTTCGTCTAAAACGATGGTATGAATGTGATTGAGAGGTGCCTGTTTTCGCCTAATATGGTCGAGAAGTCGTCCAGGAGTTGCAATCAACAGGTCCAATTTTCCTACCAGTTTTCGTTTTTGCGGACCCATTCCGACGCCTCCGTAAACAACGGTACTCCGGAGGTTTAGATGTTTTCCGTAACGCTTGGTCATATCGCCAATCTGTGCAGCTAGCTCGCGGGTCGGTGCAATGACCAGTGCCCGAGGGCCAACAGACGGCCTTCCGATAGACAATTGCTGAAGGATGGGTAACAGGAATGCGGCAGTTTTTCCAGTGCCAGTCTGAGCACATGCAATAAGGTCTCGACTTTCAAGAACTACAGGAATCGCTTTTTCTTGAATTGACGTGGGTGTTTTATATCCCGCGATCGCACGAACTATTTCAGAACGCAGGCCAAGTTCAGTGAAATTCATACGGTTTGCACTCCAGCCCTCGCTCACCCACGCAAGGGCATCTACGCCTACTGATTCACATGAACTGCAAGCGTTGCTTGGGGCAATAGGTGAGGCCCGTTACTTACGGTCGCCTAAAACTCGCTGACTTTAAGCGGGGCTTCTGGGTGGGAGAAAACCTGATCGCCGTTACGATTACAAGGTTAACACGTTGTGCTAGATGAAGAAAGTGGCGTCCCCAAGGGGACTCGCACTTATGTGGAGGCCGACAATCCAAGGAAAGACGCTGATCGCGGCCTGAGGCTACCGCTGGTTGGCGGCGGGTTCAACGCGGGGGTGGGGCTCACAACTGTTGAACCGCCCACTG